>DATENM010000101.1 GCA_035275065.1 Blastocatellia bacterium | reverse complement strand
CGTGTTGCCCGCCGAGCCGATGGTGTTGCCGTTGCTGTCGTAGCTATCGCTTGCCAGCCGGTCGTTGACATCCACGCTCGACGTTTGATTCGGCACTGCCGCCACGGTTGAAGTCCGCGTCAGCCGGTTGCCCACCGCGTCATAGCTGTAGCTGATCGCGCCGTTGCCCGCTGCCACCGGGTCGTTGCTGATCGTTTCGCTGGTCAGCCGATACAAGGCGTCATAGCCATAGCTGACGTTACGCCCGCTCGCCTCCGTCAGGCTCAGGCGGTTGCCTGCCGCACCTAGCGTGTAGCCGTAGCTCGCAAGTGTCGTGCTGGCCTTGCTGATGCTCAGGCTGGTGAGGCGATTCAGAGCGTTGTAAGTGTAGGCGGTCTGCACCTGATTCGGGTAGAGGTAGCCTGAGAGGTTGCCCGCCGCGTCGTAGCTATAGCTGGTCACACCCGTCGCGGGACGCGTGCCGCTGGCCGGCGCGTTGTCGGTGAACATAGAGAGACGAGTTAGCCCATTATAGCTGTAGTCATTGAAGTAGAGGGGCTGTGTTCGAATGCACGTTAAGTTTCTTCAATGTCTTAGGACAAAGCTTTGCTGGTGAGCGACAGAAGCTTGAGTGCTGCCTTCTTGATTTTCTTATACTCCTGCTTTTCTCTTTCATACCATGAAGCATGAGCAATAGTGGCCGGGTAGATATCCACCAGCGCCTTTACTGTTCGCTTAGGAATGGCATCTACATCCTTCCACTCTTCGCGACAAGCTTTGAGTATCGAGCAGAGTGCTTCAAACTTCTCCTCATCTAGCCCTCGATGTTGGCGCAATGGCACAAGAAAATCACCGAGCGCGATACCCAAATTATCTGCGACCCCCATAGAATTACCTCCCTTTCCCTACAAATCATTGTCCCTCAATCAATCCTTCTCTTGAAGGATCGATACAACGCTATAGCAATCCGCGCGGGAACTGCGTTTTTCTACTGAATCCCATGTACATACCTGATTGCTTCCGGCGTGATGTGTCTTGATATGGTGACTTCCTCATCCGCCACCGCAATCCTTCTTGCTTCATCATCCTTCAAATGTTTTGCTGCCCCTACCGGTGTTGACACATCGTAATACGGTGCTCTGACTCGGTCAAAATCAATCACTGCTATTCGCTTATTTGTGCTGGAACCTGTTAATGCGTACCTCTGAGCTACGAGCGTGCTGCGGGTTGTTGAAATATACTGATCCGCATACTCAGAGTCGCTGCCGTGGATGATGTGGTCATCCAGGCTCTCCTCAGCAAGAACATCTTTGGCCCAAAGTCCTGTTGACGGGTTTTCGTCATCACGCAAAGCGCGATAGACAATGTTACTTTCATCCTCCCTTTGTCTCGGGAACGGAAGCACATCAGGCCCCCTATCAGTGTGGGGATCATAGTTGACATCGGGCCGCCTCGCCCTTCCTTTCACCTTTTCGCTAGTAGTGTAAGTTACCTGAGCTACTGCTAAGAGCGTTCCTGCAACAAGGAAGGCAACAGCGAGGCTCTGCAAGCTATCTGATTCGTGCCCCGATGGATCACGCCTATTTACAGGATTGCCATTGGCGTAGAGAAACTTATGCAGTGAGAGTGGATCAAAGCTATTCCCATTTAAGGAGTCTGCCGTCCAGAATCTGCCACTCGCCGGATTCATGTACCTGGCCCTGAGGTAGTACATCCCCAGCGCCGCATCCATCTGCTCGCCCGCGTACAGATAATCATTTGCGGTACTGCCCGTCCTCGCCAGCAGATTGCCGAACCCGTCATACGTGTACGTGTCGGTCACCGCCCCGCTGCTATCCATCAACTGCCGCACCGAGCCGTGCCCGTCGTAGCCATAGAAACTCGCCGCCCAGTTACCACTGATGACTTGCTGCTGGCTGACTCTCATTGCACCCAGCACGTACACCCGCTGCACACTGCCGCCCGTCATCTCTTCGACCACCTGCGCGTAGCCGGTCGGGTTCATGGTGTCTACGAGGTACGTCGTCGTCACCGCCGACGCGCCCGTGCCTGCGGTCTTCGCCACCCGGTTGCCATCGCCGTCGTAGATGTAGCGCACTTCATTGGCTGTGCCGGCATTCAACGCCACCAGCCGGTTCTCACTGTCGTACTGATACGTGTTGCCCGCCGAGCCGATGGTGTTGCCGTTGCTGTCGTAGCTATCGCTTGCCAGCCGGTCGTTGACATCCACGCTCGACGTTTGATTCGGC
>DATENM010000100.1 GCA_035275065.1 Blastocatellia bacterium | reverse complement strand
CCAATGACAAACAACTGGAGCGCGTGTTGCGATAAATCAGCGCGATCAAGTAGGCTTCCAGTGCAGGGGTTAGTGAGGGGTTGATGTTGACCATAACACCAACATTCTATGCCTCTTTCGACCCCCTGCGTAAAATCAGTCATAACGTGAGAGGGCAAGCGATGAGAAATCCTGGGGGCGCATCAGCTAGCCTTTCTGGTAAAACCCGATCAGCCAATCTTTCTTTCCTTGATGAGGAAAGCCAAACTCAAGCAAATGCATCAACCCGATTCGAGAGCCTCTGACTGCGCAGATGGTAGACTGCAACATCCGTTGTTTCTTTATAAAGACATTCACGCCAAAGCGTGTGTGAACTTCCAGCGCGCGTTTTTATAGCATGATTGGTTATGAATTGCTAGCCCAAAACTCAGTCGGACTCAGTTTCCTGCCCATCTCAACCTCCGCACTCTTGATCTTCGACCGTTTGTCCGCAGTGCGGGCAATATCTCACCCCGGCTGCCACCCGCTCGCCACACCACGCACAATTGCGATGCCGCCGCAAATAGGCGCTGCGTGTAATCACCTGTGTCCCGGTAAGGTAATCTTCCAGACGCCGACCGGTGGGGTTGAGCCAGACAAAGGCGACCATCACGAGTTCATAAGCGATGACGACGGGAATCATCATCCAGGCGCAATAGGCGGCCTGCCCAAGCGCCGTCGGTAAGCGGCGCAATACCGCACGCCATACGCCGCAGGGCTCTCCTGTGGCAGTGGAAACGACGCACAACCGGCAAACCCATTTGCCGACGCTCTGCCCCGAAGGCGAGCCATCGCAAATCAGATGATAAGCGACGACGACCCACACCCATAGGGGAAACAGATAGGCAAGAAACGGCAGCGGCATCAGCCGGTCGATGATTTCAGCGAGCACTCGACGAACCATGCCCGGACGCGACCGCAAGATCAACGAAGGCGTAACGTCAGCTTGCGCAAAACCACATGAAGCGCAGAACCCGGCACCGCGCCTGACCGCCGCGCCGCACGCCCGGCATTCTCCGGCCCGCAGTTTTCCGGTCTGGCTGAAGGTCAATACGTTTCTCTTCTCTCGCATAAAACCTCCTTCTCTTTTAACGCAACCTGGAATCGGCCTCCGCGCCGACACGGATTTCACTGAGTGCAGAGGGCGGGCTCGCGTCTTGCAATGAAATACTCGGCAACTCCCGCCCCTTTCCTAACGCAGCCGCGCAGCGGATCTATGTTCAAGAGGCGCACGTTTGCAGGGGCGTCGAAGCCGCCGTCGAGCAAGTCGGGCCGATGCTGTTTCACCGCTTTGATGAACGAGGCCCAGATGGGCATGGCAGCCGTCGCGCCCTGAAATCCTTGCGCCATCTTCAGCGCCGGCTTATTCCTGGGCATGCCAACCCACACGGCGACGACGAGTCGCTTTGAAAAACCGACAAACCAGAGATCCGCCACCTGCCCGGTGCCGGTCTTCGCGGCGACCTGCGCATCGCTCGCAAGACCAGCCATAGGAAGCGCCCCACTCGCCGTGCCTCCAGGTTGTAGCACGGAGCGCAGCATCTGCGTCACTACGTAAGCCGGGCCAGGATCAGCGAGGCGTGCGGGCTCGTTTTTTGGCAGACTGAGTTTGACGCCATCTCGATACACGGCGGCCAGCGGCGTGTGCCATACCTTGACACCGTTATTGGCAAACAAAGAATATCCCTCGGCCATATCCAGAACGCTCACTTCCGTGCCTGCCGAGCCGCCGATGGCCAGCATTCCGGTCAATTCTTCCGAATAAGCGCCGGTAGCCTGGCGAATGAGTTCTCGTACAGAGGCCAATCCCGCGTCGTGCGCGGCAACGACTGCCGCACTATTGTCACTGCGCGCCAGCATCAAGCGTGCAGTCGCCGAGCTGCCGACATGGGCTTGCGGGCGATAATCATCAACTTGATCGTTGCGCGGATCCAGGATCGTCGCGGCGGTGAACGGCGCGCCTCGATGTTGGCCATGAGCGATGGCCGCCAGGTAGACGAAGGGCTTGATCGCTGATCCCGGAGAGCGTTTTGCCGTGGCATAGTTGAAGTCGCCATTGCGCCCGCCGACCATCGCCAGGATTTCGCCGGTCTGCGCATCCATGGCGACGAGCGCCGCCTGAACCGGTTCGTCACCGACTTGCTCCGGCGGCAGGCCGCGTCGGGCACGGGCCACCAGCGGATCGAGCCGCGCCAGATGATCGGTGACCGCACGATAGGCGGCGATCTGCAACTCCGGCTCCAGCGTCGTATAGATGTGGAAGTTGCCGCCTTCGCCGCCTTCCGCCAACTGATCAGCCAGCTCGCCGGCAGCGAAGATTTGAAATTGGCGGGATATGGTATCGAGCGCGCGTTCCGGCGCGCGCTGGCTGGCGAAGACGAACTTCAACGGCTCGGCTTTCGACTGCGCGACCATCTCCGGCGAATAGCGATCCGGGAAGTTATGTTGCATTAATGACAAAACCCGATCGCGGCGGGCGAGCAATGCGACGTACTGATCGTCCCGGGCAGCGCGCAAATAGAATTCAGGCTGATCGATGAGGGCGGCTAAAGTTGCGGTTTGCGCCAGCGTCAGAGTCCGAAGCGACCCTCCAAAGAACTCCTGCGCCGCCGATTCAACGCCTAACAGCGTCGGACCGTTCTCCACATGGCCGAGATAGATATTGTTCGCATAGGCTGCAAAGATCTCCTGCTTGCTCATCATTCGGCTGGCCGCAAGCGCCAGGAAGACCTCTCGCAGCTTGCGGCCCAGTTTCTTATCTTGATCTTTTAATACAACATTCTTGATCATCTGCTGGGTAATCCCCGATCCGCTTCCTGATCGCTTGAAGCCGCTGACAATCCAGGCAAAAGCGCTGCGGACCATTCCAGGCTCATCGATGCCGTTGCTCGATTCGAATCGCTTGTCCTCACTGGCGCGCACCGCATCGTAAAGCGATGATGGCATGAGTTCGGAAGGCGCCAGCGGAATGCGGCGGATATTCATCTGGCGGGCGCGCTCGTCGCGCATCACGCGCAGGAAAGCGATGAGCGTTTCCGGCTCAACCTCGACCTGCTCGGCCGGATGATCGCCAACCGTGATGCTGGCAACGCGCCCGCGCTCGAAAGTAATCGTGGCACTGGCGAACTCAGGAAGACGCGAGTTGATATGAAGGGTGTTGCCAGTCACCTGAAAAGTCCCCGGCTCAGGGCGCTCGCTTTTCCGGTAACCGATTCGCGTCAGGTGGTCGATAAGTGGTTCGCGCAGTAACATCTGGCCACGACGGTAGAGCTTGGGGCGCGCAAAGACGAGGGTGCCTGCCAGGTTACCACTCTGGCGCGGATCATTTTTCTTGAGATAGCTCGCCGCGGCGAAATACCTGCCTGAAAACAGTAGTGATTCAAGCGTCAGCATGGCTGCCAGCGTCAAGGCGATCGCCGCGCGGGTCGAAATGCGCAATGACTTCAACGATGCAAGACAGGAGACTGCGAGTTTCATTGCACGACTCCTTTCCAATGACCATCGCCCGTTGCCTGTGCAGTCACGGGCGGTCGCCGGATGATGGTCATCGCCACATAAGCGGGCGCATTTGCTGGATGCTGTCGAAACCCTAGCGAAGCATGCGTTGTGGCGGCGCCAACTCCTGTGGCCTCGCGTTCAGCCTGAATTCGGCGCCGGCGGCTCAATACCAACGAGCCCGAAGCGATCAGCAAGGCCACGAGTGGCACCATGAACTGCGGCGGCTGGCCGAGAAACACATCGACGCCGGCGACGAACAGAACCAGAAAGCAGTTCGCCGCGACCAGGCCCAGCAGGCTGCCGGTTATCCAACCTGACAATCGGAACTGGGGCTGTGCCTTCATCAGTTCACCTCGTCAGAACAGGTATCGAAGTTCGCATCAACTCTTGGCGCATAGCGGAGGATGACTTCACGATCCTTGCCGAGTTGCGCCAGCAGCGGCGCGCCATCGACCAGCGGCTTGCCGGAAGCAGTGCGCACGCTGTCGAGCACCATCTCGTATCCGGTTTCGCGACAGACTTCTTTCGTCACCTCGGCGAAGTCGCGGTCGATGGCAAGCACTGGCCCGCCATGAGTGGTCGGCAGGCTGATGCGGATGTCGAGCATCGGCGCCTCTTCAACCGTAATCTTCACCGACTCGATATCGGCAGCCAGCGGCGTGCGGACAGCATCCCTGAGTCTTCTGCGCCAGTGGCGAAAACGAAGCACTCGCTCATCAAGAGTCTGCTTGGGCGAACTGGCGAAGCGCACAAATGGCGGCAACAGATCGAGGATCGCCGCAAAAAACAGCATCAAGACGGCCGGCGCCGAGCCGGAGAGCAGTTCTTTCGAGAAGGCCTTTAGAATATTCGCTGGGACTTGAGGGGCCTCAGGCAGGCGAGGCAGGCTCACGCGTGCTCGCACTGGCTCAGGCAACGCCGCATACGCCTCATTGACGCCAGCGAGGGCTTCACCGAGGGTACGCTGCGCGTCTTCCGTCTTGTCAGGCAACGCGAGGCTGAGCAAGCGAACCTGTTGCAGTTTGCTCTCCGCGCTAGTTAAGGTGCCCAGTTCAGAGGTGAGTTTTTGCAGCGCCTCGGTCGAGTACGGCCTGTGGCCGGCGCGTGCCGCGCGGAGGTGATTTCGTTCACTAGTGATTTCGAGGTTCTTGGCTTGCTTCGCCGTGTTAAGTTCGGTCATGGCGCGCGTCTTGAAGTCGGCGATGGCCCTGGCCGTCTCGTTCCACTGATCGGTGACTGAAGTGCGGACATGATCGCGCTTCAGCGATTCTTCTTGAAGTGAATACATCGTGATGGCGCTAGCAAAGATGCTAAAGACAGCCAGCGCGCTCCAGGCGGCGCACAGCATGAGCGTGCGACGATGGCGACGGTCGTTCGCCTTCACCAGATAGCGGCCAATCACGTACAAAAGCCCTTGAAAGAAACCGCCGATTGCGAGGGCGACCAGCCAGTTGTGGTTGAAAATCTCGTAGGCGCCGACACAAGTAGTAAAGCCGCTGCCGATGAAGCCGGCGATCAGGAAGACCTCCCGCAGGTGGGGATCGAAATCTTTCGGACTCTTGGGTGATTTGTTGTTATTCACAAGAATCTCCTCTTTTCTCTTTTGCGCCTCCGGAATTTTGTTTGGTCTCTATAGCCCTAGCGAAGCGATATTACTTGGACCGGGTGCTTTGACTTCCGTTTAATTCTAGTAAGCACCTTCGCGCTTCGGCTGACAGCGATAATCCGGTTGCCGATGGTCACGACAGACGTGCCGACCAGCCGCTCCAGCTTTCGCTCCAGTCCGCGCGCCACATCGCGCCAGCCAAGGAAAAACAGAGTCGCTGTGGAAAGAAAAGATGTGTGCCCGAAGCTGATCACCGCTTCAATGTCTGAAGGCGAAAGATTGCACTGCGCCATCCGGCGGGCTGCGTGACAACTAACATTTAATTGATTGATCTGCATGTCCTCTTCTTTCTCTTGGCTTAAATGGCTGACGATCAGGCCGCTCGCCGCTGCTCCTCGGCACAGGTAGCGGCCTCGGCCTGTTTGCGGCGCTTGCGCCGTTCCCGCATATCGTTTCTGAGTTTTTCTCTATTCTTTTCGCGCCAGTGCTTTCTGTATTCCCGCTGCGATTTGCGATATATGGGGTTCTTGCGCAATACGTGCTTGCCGAGCCTGCTCTGCTCGCGGCGGACTATGGGCGCGCAATCGCTGCAATACCGCGCAGAGCGGGCGCGCTCCCGCTCGATCAAGCCGCCGCGCTGCTTGCAGGCGTCGCTTCTGAGGCTTTCGTCGGCGCGGCAAGGCCGCTTATCAGAGAGAAAGGTTATTGAGTTGTCGGAATGGGAATCGAGTCGCCCCATAAGAACCTCCAGACACGCATCAACCCGAAACTGAACCGCCCTGCCCGGACTATTGAAGCAGGGCCGATGAAACAGCAAGCTATTCAGTTTCATTAGCGCAGCCGGAACCACTGTTCCGTCCACGCACTTACATGGGTTGCAGCCGACCGCGGAAAAGACTCAAGGGCGAGTCTGGACCGCATGCAGGCTGCGTGTCTGGCTTATGGAGCCAGGAAAGAATGATTCAGAGAACTGGGCGAGCAATAGCGCCCGCCACACGAAGAAATATTAAAGGAAGAACAAAAGCAAGTCCATACATGCCCGAAACTATTTCCTACTCACGGGCCGAAGGGCTTTCGGCCTTGATTGAGCGAGGGCCTGGACGAAGCCCCCCTTTCGCAAGCTGACAGGCTTCACACTCTAAAGTTGGAAGGGAGCGCGCGCAGAGTGGAGTGTTCAAATTTGTTGTTGGAAGGAAATAGGGTAAAGACTTAGAGGCTGACTATAGTGCTTCTACATCATTATTCGGCGTGTGCAAGTAAAGTCTCAGCAGTTCAAAAGATTTCGACTTGCTACAGACTCATCCATTGCTGCCCTCTGCAACCCCGGGGCATAAGCTGCATTCATCTGTGGAGCGCCCCGTAACTGGCCTGCGTGCCCGACAGGTAGGCCAGCGTCGGCGACTGGCTCACGCCGTTGTAGCTGAACGTGTAGGTCTTGCGCGAATTCAGGACGTTGCCGGCGATGAATTTGGCGACTGAAGCCAGCCGCCGGAACGAGTCATAGTTGTCGCTGTCGCTGTAGTTGATCCCGACAGAAATGCCGCTAATTGTCCCATCGGCGTTGCAGGAAGTGGTGACGGCGTCGTTGGACGTTCGGCAGGCGGTGCCTCTCGTCGGCACCACCGAGTGCAGCAGTAAGACCCACCAGACTTGCCCGCTGCCCCAGCCCACCCGGTAATACCCCGAGCCATAGGCGACCACCTCGTCCGTCCCCATGCAGCGCCGCACGAATCGCGTGCCGCCCAGCGTCACCACGTCGCCGAACCCGGCCGCCACCGTCCCGGCCGCCCCCAGCAGGTAACAGGTCGTCACCATCTCATTCTCGTCGTGCTGCGCCCGCGGCATCTGACTCGGCAGCGTGTGCGTGTAGCTGCTTGTCAAAAAGCATGAGAAAGTGACCCAGTAACAAGCACGAAGAATTGACCCACCTCCATCATTAATCCGCGTTCGCCAACTACAATCCTCTCGATTTTCCGAGAGGAGGCGAACCAGGCTCAATCTGGAGGCGTGGATGGACATTAAAGACTTGCATCACCAGGGTCACTCAATCCGAACCATTGCTGACCTCACCGGCCACTCGCGCAACACCGTCAGGCGCGTGCTGCGCCAGAAAGCGCCCGTCGCTTTTCACAAGCCACATCGCCCATCGCTGCTCGACGAGTTCAAGCCTTACCTCTAACAGCGTTGTGCTGAGACCAGTCTCTCTGCCGTCCGCTTGCTTGCCGAGATTCAACCCATGGGCTATCGCGGCGGCATTGACACCCTGAGCCGTTACTTGCGCGAACTCCACCCGCGCGCCCGCAACGCCGATAAAATGACGGTGCGCTTTGAGACCCCGCCCGGTCAACAGGCGCAAGTGGATTGGGCCTACTGCGGTCATCTCACGGACGACGCTGGCAAGCGCCTGCCGGTTTATGCCTTCGTTTGTGTGCTCGGCTTTTCGCGCTACCTCTACGTCGAGTTCACCTCGGCGATGGATCTGCCGACTTTGATCGGCTGCCACTTGAACGCCTTCGCCTGTTTCGGCGGCTTCCCGCGTTCGATTCTTTACGACAACATGAAACAGGTGCGGCTGTCGCCGCAGCAATGGAACCCGCTGTTTTTGGACTTCGTCAACCACTACGGGATCGTGCCCAAGACGCATCGCATCCGCCGCCCGCGCACCAAAGGCAAAGTCGAACGCTGTGTGCATTACCTGAAAGACAACCTCCTCAATGACCGCTCCTTTACCAGCCTGGAAGAGATGAACGCACAGGCCCGTCACTGGCTGGCTGAGACTGCCAACGCCCGCCAGCGCGCCACCACCCAACGTCGCCCCGTTGAGCTGCTGGCCGGTGAGATGCTCACGCCGCTGACCAGCGTGGCCGTTTATCAGCTCGCCCACCGCAGCGAGCGCAAAGTTTCGGTCGAGGGCTTCGTGCATGTCGGCGGCTCGCGCTACTCAGTGCCGCCCGAGCACGTCGGCAAGCACGTCATCGTTGAGCACGGCGAGCAACAGGTGTTTATCCGCTGCGGCGAGTTGATCATCGCCGAGCACGCCAGGGCGCCAAAGGCCGGCTTGTGTGTAACTCAGAAAGAACACGTCGAGCAGATGTGGAAGCTGTCGCTGCAAAAGACGCCGGCAGCGGTCACCTTCGCCAGCTCCGGGTCAGTACAGGAAGCCGTCGCCATCACGCCGCTTATGGTCTATGAGGAGGTGGCAAGATGAGCGTCAACTATGAAGAGAACGCGCAACAAGGTCTGGAGCAGTTGGGCCTGAGCACCGCCTTGCAGCAGTTGGATCAGGCCGCCCAACAAGCGGCTGCTGAAGGCTGGTCGTATTCGCACTTCCTCGGCTACCTGTTGACCGCCGAAGTGCGTGAGCGGCAACGCCGCACGGTCGAGTTGAACTTACAGTTTGCGCGCTTCCCCTACTTTAAACGGCTGTCGGAGTTTGAGTTTGTGGCGCAGCCCTCGATAGATCAGCGGCTGATTGAGGAACTGGCGACGGGGAGGTTCTTGTATGAGGGCCGTAGCGTGGTCTTCTTAGGCCCGCCAGGAGTCGGCAAGACGCATCTGGCCATCTCGCTCGGAGTGATGACGGCAGAGCTGGGGCATCGGGTTTACTTCACAACAGCCATCGAGATGGCGCGGCGGTTGTCGAAAGCCATGAATGAGAATCGGATGCACCGCGAGTTGAAAAACCTGACGCGACCGAAGCTGCTGGTGTTGGATGAAGTCGGTTACCTAGCGCTGGACAAGATGCAAGCGAGCCTGGTGTTTCAGGTGATCTCGCAGCGCTATGAGAAGAATCAGGCGATGATCCTGACGTCGAACAAGGCGTTCAGCGAATGGGGCGAGGTGTTCGCCGGAGATGCGGTGATGGCGTCGGCGGCCTTAGACCGGCTGTTGCATCGTTGCACGGTGATCAACATCCGCGGCGAGAGCTATCGCCTGAAGGAGAAGCGCCAGGCCGGAAAGTCATCCTTCCCAATGCCGCAAAATGGCGGGAGCGCCAAAGCGGCGGAGTAGCGTCAAGTCATGAGGCGGGTCAATTCTTCATGCTTGCGAGTGGGTCAGTTCTTCGTGCTTGTTGACAATAGCGCACTTCTGCTGCCGTGCCGGCATTCAACGCCACCAGCCGGTTCTCACTGTCGTACTGATACGTGTTGCCCGCCGAGCCGATGGTGTTGCCGTTGCTGTCGTAGCTATCGCTTGCCAGCCGGTCGTTGACATCCACGCTCGACGTTTGATTCGGC
>DATENM010000099.1 GCA_035275065.1 Blastocatellia bacterium | reverse complement strand
GTATAAAGCAGGCCCTTGGCCCAAGCTCCTGAGCATTGAGGAGCACAAGTTGCTCGAGCCATTTATATAGAAGTATTCAGAAGCCTGTTTATCCCAGCCCCGCGCCTAACAAGGCGTTGCAGCGGAGGCCGTGAGTGCGGTAGTCATCGGTAGCGGAATGCCGCTCACGGCCCCGCTGAACGCGAGCGTTAGGTGGCTTCGATGCGTAGCTGGAAGTTTAAGAAGAGAATACTTTGCTGATTTGCAGTCAACATTTTCTTGGCGCTAATTTCTAAGGCTAACGCTGGAAGGAGAGAGACAGTGGCAATAGAGTCCAACCAGACATCAACCGATATAAGCTCAGAAGACATGTGCCAGCACTGGTTCAATTCATACGAGGAAGCACAGACAGATGAAAAATGTGCCATCTATCGCCCGAAACATTTCAGGGCGTCTTGGGTAAGCTGGTTCAGAATGCAATATATCTTCTACAAGAATGGCGATTGCGAATGGCTCTGTGCAGATCCAGGTGATAGACATCATTTCAAGCCGGGGAAGTGGAGAGTTGATGCGAATGATAAGAGGATTCTCCATATAGATAAAGGCGGCTCAACGGAGTCATATAGAGTAGTCGAGTTGACAAAGGAAATACTCCGAATAGCTCGCATCCATTTAAGCCCCTAAGGCAGCAAGTACTATGGTGGGAGAGCTTGGTTTTCTGGTGCGACGCTCCTCAAGACGCCACCTAACAAGGCGTTGCAGCGGAGGCCGCGAAGCACGGCTCACGTTATGGCTGGTGAGGCCGCTCGCGGCCCCGCTGAACGCGGGCGTTAGGTTGCCTGACTCGCCACACTTGACTATCGGGAAGTCTGTAATTACATTGTATCTATGAAGACGCGAATCATCAGAATAGGCAATTCACAAGGCATCCGCATCCCAAAACTCTACTTGCAGCAGACTGGGCTGAATGAAGAAGTCGAGCTTGATGTGCAGGATAAGGAAATCGTTATACGCTCGGTTGGCCATCCGCGGCAGGGCTGGGCAGAGGCCTTTCAAAGCATGGCAGAAACGGGAGATGACCAGTTGCTTGATAAAGGAGGGATCGCTCAATCAAGTTGGGATGAGGCCGAATGGCAATGGTAGTCAAACGCTTCGATGTCTATTTGATCAACCTTGATCCAACTCAGGGCAGGGAGATAAAGAAAACGCGGCCCTGCCTGATACTCTCTCCTGACGAAATGAATCGTTACATCAACACAGTGATTGTTGCCCCGATGAGTACAAAAGGGCGAAGTTATCCGACGAGAGTGGCATGTAAGTTTCAAGGCAAACAAGGTCAGGTGGTGCTCGATCAGATACGGACAGTAGACAAGGTGCGGCTGGTCAGAAGGCTTGGCCGAATCGATGTTGCGACCCAAACGAGTGTGCTCTCAATCTTAGGAGAGATGTTCGCGCCCTAACAGTGCAACCTAACAAGGCGTTGCAGCGGAGGCCACGAAGCGCAGCTCTTATGGTCTCTTTTCACGCCGTTCGTGGCCCCGCTGAACGCGAGCGTTAGACGGCTCGTTGTGGAACTGTATTGGAGGTGGTAATGAGGAGACAGATGCTTACCTTAATCTTATTGGCGATAGCTGCGTCAGCGACGCACGCTCAAACTAATGAGCCAAGCCGGCCCCCTATCATTGACGTTCA
>DATENM010000098.1 GCA_035275065.1 Blastocatellia bacterium | reverse complement strand
TCCGCAGTCGACAGGGACGTTCGGCACCGGCAATCGCTTTTTCTACACCAACGAGACGTATGTGATCTGGCAGGCGACTGATACCTCCATCACGGCGGCGAGCGCCCCTCCGGGCAGCCGCGTTCCTGGCTCTGGCGTTGCTTTGCAGTAAGGCAACTCTGCTCACAGCGAATGACATCGACCGGGTGAGTCTTTGCGGAGGCTCACCCGGTTGTGTTATAGTTTCTTCGATCAGCTCAAAAATAAAATGAACCGTGCCTTGTGGGCCGCGTTCGATTTCGCAAGAGAGCACACTTGGCTTCCCCAAATCGGGAGCCTTACACTCTGGAGCTGAAAGAGGAATTTATGGATCGCAAGAAGCAGAAGCAGAGAGGTTTTTCACTCATCGAGTTGCTCATCGTCGTGGCTATCATCGGCATCATCGCTGCTATCGCCGTGCCGCGCCTGCTGGTCGCCCAGCAGACGGCTCACGAGACTGCCGCGCTGGCTGAAGTTCAAACCATCGGCAAGAATCAAATGATGTACGCCCTGACCCACGGTCACGGCAAATTCGGCAGCCTGCAAGACCTGATCACCCAGAACATGGCGGCAGGTTATCAGAACGGCAATATGAAGAGCGGTTACATCTTCGCCTCGACCCCGATCAATGTCGAAGGGCTGCGCGCCATGTTCGACACCACGGCGAAGCCTTCTTCGACCGGCACCTTCGGATCGGGCAACCGCTCGTACTACTCCAACGAAACGCTCAGCAATACGGTGTATCAAGCCGACGGCGGCGAGCCGCCTTCAGCAACGCCGCAGGATCGCTTGCCGAAAAACGGCGAGCCGCGCAACGAATGATCCGGTTCTCGAAGGACCGGGCGCGCCTTCCCCTGGCGCCTCCGGTCCTTTCCGTTTCCCCCTGACGTTCGACCGCCCCGCTTGCAATCGTCGCTTCCCCCTGATTCGCCTCCGTCAGTCCCCTTTGAGTCATCCATACCGCCTTGATGCAGTCGCGCGCTTTTGCTCATCGCTGCGCAACCGATGAGCGATGACCAAGAAGGAGCCTTGCATGCCGCACCCGAACCAGTTTGCTCATGCGGAGACCGCACCTTCACACGGGCGAATCAGTGCGCCGCCCATTCACATTGAGCCCATCACGCCATCATCCACCTGGCCGGCGCGGCTGTCAGCGCCCGGCTTTCATATCCTGCTGCTCGGGCTTCTCGTGATTCTGACGTTTGCCAATTCCTTGTACGGCGGCTTTGTCTATGACGATCATCGCGTCGTCTTGAAGAACCCCTTGCTTGGTCACTGGGACTGGGCGACGCTGCGCCTCATCCTGACTCATGATTATTGGGCGGCTTACAATCCCGATCTGCTCGGCGGCAACATAGACAGCCTGTTCTATCGGCCGCTCTATCACCTGTCGCATATGCTGACCTACGCCATAGCCGGCAAGAACCCGTTCATCTGGCACTTGATCTCGATCATCGCCCATGCCGGCGCGGCAGTTGTCGCCTACTTCATGCTCGACCGCGCCCTGTCGGCGACCTCACAGCTTGAAGCGGCGCCCCGCCGCTGGGTATGTCTGCTGGCGGCGGCCCTCTTTGCCGTGCATCCGGTGCAGAGCGAGACCGTCGCATGGGTTTCGGCAGTCGGCAACTCACTGATGGCCATCGGCTTTTTCGGGACTTTCCTCTGCCATCTACATTATCAAGCGGGCCGGCGTCGGCGCTGGCTGTGGGCTGCGATTGGCCTGTTTATGCTGGCGGCGCTGATGAAAGAGACGGCCATCACGCTGCCGTTGATCGTCGGCGCTTACGAGCTATTCGTCGCGAACCGCGATGACCGCTTCGCCGCTCGCATCAGGCGCGCGCTGATTGCCGTGCTGCCGTTTGCCTGTGCCACGCTTCTTTATTTCGTCCTGCGTTACAGCGTGCTGCATGTTGTCTTCGGCGAATTCAGCAATGGCAATTTCCCTGACGACGCGCTGCTGACGATGGGCGACCGGGCGCGGACGCTGCCGCTGCTGCTGGCACATTACATGGGGCTGGTCTTTGCGCCGATCAATCTTTCGATGATGTACGACATTGGCATGGTGCGCGCCGCGACCTTGACCTCTTTCTGGCTGCCGCTCGCTCTCGTTTTAGCTCTGTGCGCGGTCGGCTTTCTGACGGCGCGGCGCATTCCTGAAATTCGTCTGGCCTTGATCTGGATGATCTTCCCGCTGTTGCCGCAACTGAGCCTGGGCTCTTTCGTCAGCGAAGAACTGATCCATGACCGTTTTCTCTATCTTTCAATGCTCGGCTTTGGTTTGTTGGTTGCGATCCTTGCGCGGCGTTTTACCAGGGTGTCGAAATTGCGGCTCAGTCGCGGCGCAATCGCCTTCGTCGGCGGCGCTCTGCTCGCGGTGTTGTGTGTGACGACCGCGGCGCAGAACCGCCAGTGGGCGAGTGATGAAGCGCTCTGGCGCGCCTCTGCCGAACATTCGCCCAACTCGCGCGTCGTTCACATGGCGTTAGGCGAGATTGCCGAAGGCAAGGGCGACCTTGAAGGCGCGCTGCGCGAATACGACGCCGCCTTGCAGGTTCACCCGGATATCATCGATGCGCTCAATAACTCAGGCTTTGTGCTTGCGGGGCTGGGGCGATGGCCGGAAGCGGCGGCTCGTTTTGAGCGCCTCGTTGAGCTGACGCCCAATAAGGCCATCGCGCATTTCAATCTGGCGTTCGCCTATGGCCGGCTGCGGCGTTATCCCGAAGCCTTGAGCGAGATCGAGCGCGCCATCGAGATCGCGCCGCGCGACCCGCGGGCCGACCAGTGGCGCGCGCAAGCCGAGCAACTGCGCCGCGCCCTGGGGGCCCCGATGATGCTTACGAAATCGCATTAAGCCCGCAACCGACGAGATAAAATCATGGTGGCAAGAGAAATGAACCACATCCCCCAGATCACGGCCCGGCGAATGCGCCCGCTACCCGGCCTCGGCAAGATCGGCGTCATCGCGCTCAACACCTTCCGCGAATCTGTGCGCGACCGCGTGCTCTACAACCTCGTTCTCTTCGTGTTGATTCTGGTCGGCGCATCGATCTTCATCAGCGAGCTGTCGGTCAATCAAGAGGCCAAGTTTATTGCGACGCTCGGCCTCAGCGCCATGCTGGTTTTCGGCGCGCTGATCGCTATCTTCATCGGCGTCGGCCTGGTTTACAAAGAGATTGAGCGGCGCACGATCTACAACCTGTTATCAAAGCCTGTGCATCGCCACGAATTCATCATCGGTAAATACCTCGGCCTCTGCCTGACGCTGCTGGTCAACTCACTGGTGATGCTGGCGGCCATCGAGCTGGCGCTGATGTACGTCAATCAGGGCTTCACGTCGCTGCAAGCGCCTGTGCTGGTTGCCGGCTTGCTCATCTACCTTGAGCTGGCGCTGCTGGTGGCCATCGCGCTGATGTTTTCGAGCTTCTCGACGCCGATGCTGTCGGCGCTTTTCACCTTCGCGCTCTACGTCATCGGCCATTTCAGCGCCGACCTCAAGCTCGCCGCATCGCTGTCGCCCTCATTTGTCGTGCGCGGCGCGCTCAACGTCGCTTACTATCTGCTCCCCAACCTGAAGAATTTCAACTTCATCTCGCAAGCGTCGCATGGTGATGCGATCAATGCGGCGCATGTCGTCTGGGCGGTCGTCTATGCGGTCGTCTACATCAGCGTTTTGCTGTCGGCAGCGGTGCTGATCTTTCAGCGGAGAAATTTCAAATGAGCGCAGGGACAGGGCAATCGGCTGCCGATCATAAGGCGGCGGGTCAAGCGCACGCCGTCAGCCTCTCGTCGCGGCTGGTGATATTTGCGGTAGCGGGCATGACTTTTCTGGCTTACCTTGGCACGCTCGGCTACGAATATGTTTACGACGACCGCGGCCAGATCGTCGACAACCCGTTCATTCAGTCGTGGAGCTACCTGCCGCATTATTTCACGGACCATGTCTGGGGCCATATTGATCCGACCATGCTCGGCAATTATTACCGCCCGATGTTTCTCATCTGGCTGTTGCTCAACCGCACGCTGTTCGGCTTGAGCTCGCAATGGTGGCACCTGACGACAATCCTGGCACACCTGGGCGTCACGGTGATGGTCTTCGCGCTAGGCCGGCGGCTGTTAAAGGACGTGCCGGCGGCGGCTATCGCGGCACTGGTCTTCGGCTTGCACCCGACGCACATTGAATCGGTCGCCTGGATTTCGGGCGTCACCGATCCGTTGCTGGCCCTCTTCTTCATCCCATCGTTCTGGTTCTATCTGAACTGGCGCGAGGCGACAACGAGCAAAAGTAAAGAAGATCACAAGGCGGCTTTCGCGCGCCAGCCGGCGTTTCATCTGGCGGTCTCGCTGGTCTTCTTCGTGCTGGCGATGCTCTCGAAAGAGACGGCGCTGGTTATGCCGGGGCTGGTCTTTGGCACCGAATGGATTTATGGCGAAGGCCCGCTCATTCGCCGGGCGATTGCCGCCGCGCGTCCGGCGATGCTGTACGCCGTATTGATCGTGCCATATCTGGTCGTCCGCTCGGCGGTGTTGAAAGGGTTGGGCCACGAGCAATCGCCGGTCTCATTACTGACGACGGTTAAGACATGGCCGTCGGTGTTGTGGTTCTACGTCACGCACCTGGTATGGCCGGTGAATCTGAGCTGTTTTTATGATCTCGATTTTGCAACGCATCTCGGTCTCATGAATTTCGCGCTGCCGCTCGCCGGCCTGATTATCATTGCCGGCGGCTTATGGCTGATCTCGCGGCGACTCGACCGCGACGCCCGGCGCATGGTGGCGATGGCCTGCTTGTGGCTCGCGCTGCCGATCCTGCCGGTGCTGAACCTGTCTGTCTTTGCCAACGGCGAGCTGGTGCATGACCGTTATCTTTATCTGCCAGTCATCGGGCTCGGCTTGCTCGTAGGACTTGGCCTGAGCCGTTTGCGGGCCGGGGCCGCACAGTTGTTCGGGCAGCCGGCGTTGCGGTTGGCCGCCGTCTTGCTGCTGGTGCTGGGGCTGGGCTTTGCCACGGTCAGCCAGCATCAATACTGGGCCAGCGAGCTGCTGCTGTTTCAGCACGGCCTGACGGTCGCGCCTAACAGTCGCATTGCCAAGACAGGGCTGGCGAATGTCTTGAGTGATCGAGGTTACTTTGATGCCGCCATCGGCCTCTACGATGAAGTGGTCGAACGTTACCCGACCAACTGGAAAGCGATTAACAATCTCGGCTGCACCTACTTGAAGATGGGCCGCTTCAACGACGCCGAAGCCGCCTTGCTGCGCGGCATCGATATCAGGCCGCAGGTGCCCAAGCAGTACATCAGCCTGTCGGTCGCTTTGCAGGAGTCAGGCCGCCTGGCGGAGGCCGAGCGCGCCGCCGACTACGCGCTGTCGCTGGACGCGAATGGCTACGGCTACCATTACCAGCGCGGTGACGTGCTCGAAGCGCAAGGCCGGTTGGCGGAAGCGCTGGCGGCGTATCAGCAAGAGGTGTCGCGCCACCCTGACTTCACAAAGGCAGGCGACAAGGCCGCCGCCTTGCAGACGCGAATCGCAACGGAACAGAGGGGTGTGAAATGAGCAATGGCCTTGGCACGACGCAAGCGCCGGCGCCGCTTCTGGACTCGCCGCGGCCGATGAAATCGCTGGCTGCCGCGCTATCGCGCCGCTGGGCGCTGATGATCGTCCTCGGGCTGACGTTTCTGGTTTATGCCGACACCGCGCGCTACCAATTCACCTACGATGATCGGGGTCAGATCGTCGAGAATCAGGCGTTGCGGTCGTGGAGTTACGCGCCGCGCTGTTTCACTGAGCACGTCTGGAAAGCGCAGCACCCGGACGAAAACGGCGTTTACTATCGCCCGCTATTCAACCTCTACCTGCTGGTCAATTATCAACTGTTTCAACTGAATCCTGTGGGCTGGCATCTGCTGTTGGTGATCTGGCATACGCTGGTGACGCTGCTGGTTTACTGGCTGGCGCGGCGACTGCTGAAGGACGACGCGGGCGGCTTGATCGCGGCGCTCATCTTTGGCGCGCATCCGGTTCACATCGAATCAGTGGCGTGGATTTCCGGCGTCACCGAACCCATGCTGGCGCTCTTCTTTGTCGGGACGCTGCTCGGCTATGTGCGATGGCGCGACGGGGCCTGGGGCGGGCAGGCGACGAATGAAAGCGCCGCGTCACGACCGGCCAGATGGTTTGCCCTGACGCTAGGACTTTACGCGCTGGCGTTGTTCTCCAAAGAGACGGCGATGGTCATGCCGGCGCTGATCTTCGTTTATGAATGGCTGTTCGGCGAGCGCGCGGGCCGAATGTCGAGAGCCGTCCGCCGCGCCGCGCCGTTCCTGGCGATGGCCGCCGCGTACTTCGTGCTGCGAGCAATCATTCTTAAAGCCGTTAGCGTTTCGATCTGGCAATTGCCCTTGCCGGTGACGCTGATGACCGTGCCCACGGTGCTGTGGTTCTACGTGCGATTGCTCGTCTGGCCGACCGGCCTGAGCGCGTTTTATGACACGCCTTATGTGGCGCGCCCCGACGCGATCTTCTGGCTGACGTGTGTGGCGCTTGCGGTGATTGCGACTATGCTCTGGCTGTGGGCGCGCAGATCGAAGGCGGTGGCGTTTGCCGCGGGTTTATTGATCCTGCCGATTCTTCCCGTGTTGAACCTGACAGTCTTCATCGAAAAAGAGATCGTCCACGACCGTTATCTCTACATCCCTTCGATTGGCTTCGCCCTGCTGTTGGCCGTGGCCGTGCGCAAGCTGCGGTTCGAGCAATTCAAGGTCGCGGCTCTGCCCGGCGCGCAGGCTTTGGCGACGCTGGTCGTGGTGCTGGGGCTTGTCGCGTTGACTATGGCGCAGAGCGCTTATTGGATGAACGACCTGCAACTGTTCGCGCGCGGCGTCGTCATCGCGCCGCAAAACGACATCGCCCTGACCAACTTTGCGAACGAGCTGTTCAATCGAGGCCGACTCGATGAAGCCATGCCGGTCTATGTGACCGTCACCGAGCGCAACCCGACTTACTGGCGCGCGGCTTTCAATCTCGGCTCCAGTTATTTTCGGCAAGGCGACAACGACACGGCGCTCAAGTACAGGGCGCGCGCCAAAGAGATGAAGACCTTGATGGATGATCGGACGGGCCGCACAGCCTTCGTCCGCATGCGGCTGGGGCGCTTTGCCGAGGCTGAAACCATTTTTCGGCGGGCGATGGCCGAGCATCCTGACGTGCCGGAATACGAGTATGGGCTCGGCATCGTGCGCAAAGAGCTTGGCGATTTTGACGGCGCGCTCGCCGCGTTCAAAGCCTCGACGGTCGGCAATCCCGACCCGCTGCCGGCAGAGACACAGATCGCCGAGATCGAAGCCCGCCTCGGGCGCGACCCTGCGCGCGCCGCGGGCAACCTGAAGTAAGCTGATAAGACGGTTGACGAGATGAAAAAGGCGATTTCCATTGCAATCCTTCTCGTGGGGCTGGGGCTGCTCTACCCGATGCAGCGCCACATCGATGACGCCATGCCGCGGGAAGTCATCAGTGACGATACGCTCTACCTGTCAGGCGACACGGTGAAGCGCATGAGCCTGGGGATGGAAGGGCTGGCGGCGGATATTTACTGGATTCGCACGGTGCAGTATTTCGGCGGCAAGATGATCGATAGCGGTTTGCCGTTGTCGGCCACAGCGCGCGTGCGCATGGATCTGCTGGCGCCGCTGCTGAACATCGTCGTCACGCTCGACCCGCACCACATCCCGGCTTATCGCTTCGGCGCGATCTTCCTGCCCGAGCGTGACCTTCGGGCGGCCATCGCGCTGCTTGAACGAGGCATCGAAGCCAACCCCAACGAGTGGCGCTTGTATCAGGACATCGGCTACATCAACTGGCAGGCGGGCAACAGCGCGAGCGGCGAAGCGCGCGCCGCCTTTTACGCGAAGGCCGCCGAGTGGTACGAGAAAGGCGGGCAGGTGCCGGGCGCGATGTGGTGGATGCGCGATCTGGCCGGCTATATGAAGATTGCCGGAGGCAGCCGCGAAGCCGCTTATGCCATCTATTCGACTTACCTGAACAGCGAGGACGAAAACATTCGCAAGCAAGCGGCGCTGCGGCTGAAACAACTGCGGGCGCTCGGCGAGATGGATGCGATTAACGAATTGCTGGCGCATTACAAGGCGCGGACTGGCCAGTGTCCGACCGACCTGCGGCAGCTCGCGCCGCAACTGCGAGCCTTGCAACTGACGCTGAACGCCGAGCAGTTGCCGGTTGACCCGGACGGCATCGCTTACCAGCTGAAGGCTGACAAGTGCGAAGTGGAGCTGGCCTGGGAGTCGCAGATTCCGCGATGAGAATGTGGCGCAAGGCGGTTAGCTTGCGTCGGACCTGCGCAAGCTAACCGCCTTGCGCCACACCCGATTGAATACCGCTCTATTGAATACGCTTCAGATCAACCGTCACGGTAGCGCCTGAAAACTTCAGCCGGGCGCGCACGGGGATGCGCCGTGCGTCATCGCTCACCCATAGCAACATCTCGCCGCTGCGTCGAATGAAACGGCCGTCGAAGATTTTTGCGTTCAAGCGAATCGTTTTGAACTTGCCGGCATTCACCTTCACTTCTTCAGGTTTCTCAGCGATCACTTCGATGTGATAAAGCTCGCCGGCATCGCTGATGGGAATCTCGATCACATTGCCTTCGTTGAGCGGCTGCGTGCGCACGAAGTACATGGCCGACAAGATATCTTGAATCCAGGCGGGCGACGGCGCTTGTTTGGTCTTCGGCTCGGCCTGCTTGTCCGCAAGGTTGCGCTCGGTGAAGGTGACGCGCCCTGTGTCGCGATCAATGACCGCTTTCTGCTCGCGGCGGTTATCGCCTTCGGCAAGCGACCGAACAGACTCTTGCAATCCCAGGTCCTGGGCGCTGACCGTGGCGCTATAAGTGTCGCGCACCTTGATGCCAAAGAGCTTCGGGAAGAACCCTTTTGACGCCAGCTCCGCCTTGATTGTCAGCCTTGGCATCTTTGCCGCCGACTCGCCGCCTGCGACCGAGAGCTTCACGTCGCCGACCGTGCCGCCAAAGATCAGCTTCGAGAAGGTGACTTCATAACGCAGCGTTTCGCCGGCCTTGAACGGCAGCGGTTGATTGATCTTCGGCAATACGGCGGGCGCGGACTGGCGCGGCTGCGCCTGCGCCGTGGCGAGCGCCGCGCATAACCCGACAAGCACGAAAGATCGAAAAAGCGTTCTCTTCATAACTCGATTGTACCTGCAAAGCGATTTCACCAGTTAGGTGCGCCCTGTCAATGTACAGTTGTCCGAATGCGTCAGCGAGTGAAAATGAAGGTCTTGGCCACCAGCAGCGCCAGGGCGACGACGACGCCGATGGCGGCGCGGTATTCGCGGTGCCTGCTGTATTGTGACCACGAGAATCGCCGCTCGCGGTCAACGCCGCCTGTTCTCGGCGACTGATAGGCCGTTGCGCGGGGCACGAACAGAGGCACCTCGCGGCTGTAATCGGGATACTCGTCGGCGAAAAGCTGCTCCAGGGTTTCGGCTTCAGCGATCATCACCGGCACATAGATCAGCAGGTACAGGGTCACATAAACGACGGCGAACCACCACGCGCCGCTCGCCAGCGCAATGCCGCCGCCCATGATGAAAGTTCCGAGGTAAAGCGGGTTGCGTGTGTAAGCGTATGGCCCGCTCGTCGTCAGCTCCATGTTCTTTCGCAGATAGCCCGATGCCCAGGCGCGAATCCACAAGCCAGCGAAAGCGACCGCCGCGCCGATCAGTAACGTCCGCGGCGAGGGCTTTGCCGAGATGATGAGCAGCGGCGCTAGCACCAGCCCCGCCGGCACGCGTATACGCTGGGCCAGGTGTAGCAATCGCAGCCGATGGTTTCTTGTCGCTTCAACCATAAATCGCAAAATCCGAATCAGTAATCCTGGCCACTTTCAATGGCTTCGCGGCGCGCGGTCTTTAATTTGACGAAAGCCGGCTCGGCTTGTCTTTCGCCCGCAAGCCGGATGGCGACAGCGCGGGCGACGGCGCTCGCGGGAATCTCCATACACTCCCAGTGCCAGCACGCGCGCCGGTGACAAGACGGGCGGCACCAGAGGTCGCGCCCCACGGTAATGTCTCGCGGATTGAACGGCCCGTTGCGCTCGGGCGCGGTCGGGCCATAGATGCCGACGATGGGCGTGCCCGCCGCCGCCGCCAGATGCAGCGGCCCTGTGTCGCCGCCAACGAAGAGCGCCGCGCGCCGCGCCAGCGCGACAAACTGTTTGAGCGTCGAAGCGATCACCTGCGCCGCGCCGCTGCGCGTCTGGCTGACGACCGCTTGCGCCAATGCTTCTTCGCCCGGCCCGAAGGTGACGTAAGAGAAAAGCCCGTGCTGCTCATAAAGCTCGTCGGCGAGCGCGCCGAACGCCGCGGCGGGCCAGAGCTTCGTCGGCCAGCCGCCGCCGGGATTGAGAATCGCGAACCGCCCGGCGTGTCCGCTTGTCGCCGTTTCGACGTGGCGCTCGTCATCTGCCGAGAGGGCGATAGGGAACTGGTAAGCCGTCGGCTCTAAGGCGGACGCTTCGATGTCAGCGAGCGGCGCGGCGGCAGCGCGCGCCAGCGCAAGGTTCTTTTCGATGACGTGGCGATAGGGCGATGTATCAACCTGCTCGGTGAGAAAAAGGCGGCTCAAGGGCTCGCGCAGCTCGGCGGTCGCAAAGCCGACGCGCCGTTGCGCTCGCGTCGCTCGCATCACCGCGCCGGATTTCAGCAAGCCCTGAAAGTCAATCGCCACTTCGATAGGATCACCGCTTCGCAATCCGGCCATGCGCCGGCGGATGTCGGCGAGCGTCGCGCCGCTAAACCTCTGCTTGCGCCAGGCGCGGGTGTCCAGCTCGATCAGCTCATCGATGATCGGCGAATCTTTCAGGATAGCAGCGGCGCGTTTCTCGACCACCCACGCGAGGCGCGCAGCGGGCAGCGCCCGGCGCAACGCTGCAACCGCGGGCAGCGCATGCACAACGTCGCCGATGGCGCTCAGTTTGACGATGACGATTCGCATCCGAGAGGCGCAACCACCAGTGATTGCGAGCCTGAATTATAGCACTCGGCACGGTGTCGCGTCGCCGTTGGGGCGTATTCATTCCCGGACTTTAACCGCCAAGACGCCAAGACGGCCAAGAAGAATTTCTCTCTGCGTCCTTGGCGTCTTGGCGGTTAATCTTCTGCCGGTCATCTGAGATTGCATAGACCCTGTAACTTTGCTCTTACAGATAGGTGCGTGCTAGAATGCCGCTTCAATCAGGGCCTTATGAAAAGCATCAGCATTCTCGGATCAACCGGCTCAATCGGCCAAAGCACCCTCTCAGTCATCGACGCGCTCGGCGACCGCTTCGTCGTCGCGGGCATCGCCGCCGGGCGTGACATTGATCGCCTCGCCGAACAAGTCGCGCGCTACCGACCGCGGCTGGTTTCGGTGGCCAACGAAGCCGACCTGCCGGTGCTAAAAGAGAAGCTGCGCGCCGCCGGTGTTGGCGAGCTGCCTGAGCTTGCCTGCGGCGAAAGTGGTCTGGTCGCCGTCGCGACGATGGATGGGGTTGATGTTGTCGTTTCGGCCACGGTCGGCGCGGTCGGCTTCCTGCCGACTTACCGGGCGCTTGAGATGGGCCGGCGCGTCTGCCTGGCGAACAAAGAGACGCTGGTGATGGCCGGCGAATTGATGACGCGGGCGGCGCGTCAGTCGGGCGCTGACCTGCTGCCGGTTGATAGCGAGCATAACGCCTTGCATCAATGCCTGCGCGGCGAGCAGGTCGGCGAAGTCAAGCGGTTGATCCTCACGGCTTCGGGCGGGCCTTTCCGGCAAGCGCCCATCGAGCAGATGCGCGCCGCCACGGTCGAAGCGGCGCTGGCGCACCCGACATGGCAGATGGGCGCCAAGATCACCATCGATTCGGCGACCTTGATGAACAAGGGGCTCGAAGTCATCGAAGCCGGCTGGCTTTTCGGCTTTGACGCCGAGAAGATTTCCGTCGCCGTCCACCCGCAATCGATTGTTCATTCGATGATCGAGATGGTTGACGGCTCGATCATCGCGCAGCTCGGCGTCACCGACATGCGTTTGATGATTCAATACGCGCTGACCTACCCCGAACGCCTGCCCACGGAGCTACCGCCGCTGGGCCTGGAGAAACTGGCGCGGCTCGAATTCTTCGAGCCCGACTTCGAGCGCTTCCCCTGCCTGCGATTGGCCTACGAAGCGATGCGCGAAGGCGGCACGATGCCGGCGGCGATGAGCGCCGCAAACGAGATAGCCGTCGCCGCCTTTCTCGACCGGCGAATCACCTTCATGGACATCCCGCGCCTCATCGGCGACACCATGTCGGCGCACGCCACTGAAGCCTGCGCGAGCATCGAAGCCGTGCTCGAAGCCGACCGCTGGGCGCGCGCCCGCGCCGAATCCCTCGTCGCCAGTCATTAGATCGGTTTGCGATTGCATTTAGCCTGGGAGCGCGGGCAGCTTGCCCGCCAGTCTCGCGCATGCCAACGCTTGCGGGCGAGACGCCCGCGCTCCCAGGCTATTCCCGATTGTTATAAAAACCTAATGACTGACGCCAAAGGGCTGATGACCGGGGGCAAGTGTAGACACTGCCACGGGGCTGCGATACACTTAAAAGGTAATGGCGGCGCGGCCATCCGGTCATCGGTCGGCGCGCTGTGTGCCTGGGTTCGCAATCGTTTGGGGAGCTAAATTTGAGCACATTATTATTTCAAGGTGTCGTTTTTATTCTCGTGCTTGGGGCGATGATCGTCATCCACGAGTTCGGCCATTTCATCGTTGCCAAGTTATTTGGCATTCGCGTTAATGTCTTCAGCGTCGGCTTCGGCAAGCGGCTCACCGGGTTCAAGAGAGGTGACACGGATTATCGCCTCAGCCTGATTCCGCTCGGCGGCTACGTCAAGATGGCCGGCGAGAATCTCGACGAAGAAGTGACCGGCGCGCCCGACGAGTTTCAATCGAAGCCGAAATGGCAGCGCCTCTGCGTCGCCGTCGCCGGCCCGGTGATGAATATCCTGACGGCGCTCTTCATCCCCACCGTGCTGGCCATGTCGCATTACGAGATGCCGACCTTCGTCAATCAGCCGGCGGTCGTCAATTCCGTTGCCCCCGAGTCGCCCGCCGAAGTCGCCGGCATCCGCCGCGGCGACGTGATCGAAAAGATCGACGGCATCAGCAATCCCACCTGGGGCCAGGTCAACGACGAGATCATGTTGAACCCCGGCCATGAGGTGCCGGTCGTGTTGCGGCGCGGCAAAGAATCGGTCAGTCTCAACCTCAACGTCGGCACGCAGGAATTCAACCGCGCAAAGATTGGCGAAGCCGGTCTGCAACCTTTCCTCGGGTCGAATTCCAAGATCGTCGTCGCCGCCGTCACTCCGGGGACGCCTGCCGATCAAGCCGGCCTGAAGGTGGACGATCAGATCATCGCCGTCAATGGCCGGGCGGTCGAGGCAGGCGCGGACCCGGCGACCATCTCTTCGGCAGACCCCAACAGCGGGGCGCTCTACAGCGAAGCCGACATTATCCGCATCATCCGCGCCAGCAAGGATCAACCGGTCACCCTGACGGTCAAGCGCGGTGACGAAACGCTCAACATCGCTGCGACCCCGAAGGCCGACGATGGCAGCCCGCGACTCGGCTTCGGCCCGGCCCACAAAGACGCGGACGTGCTGGTAACCCGGCTCGGCCCCGTCGCGGCATTCAAGTATGCGTGGGACGAAAACCTGCGAATTCTCTCGCTGACAAAGACGGCGCTGACACAGGTCTTTGCCGGCAAGCGGTCGGCGGGCGACACGGTCAGCGGCCCGGTCGGCATTGCGCAGATCGTCGGCCAGGCGGCGCAGCGCGGCCCCACGGAAGTCTTTCAACTGATGGGCCTGCTGTCGCTCAACCTCGGCATCTTCAACCTGCTGCCCATCCCCGTCCTCGATGGCGGCCTGATCTTCATGATTCTGCTCGAAGCGGCGCTCGGAATTTTCGGTCTGCCGCTGACCATGCGCGTCAAAGAACGCATGATGCAGGTCGGGCTGGTGATGCTGATGCTGCTGATGGGCTTTGTCATCTTTAACGATATTTCCAAGACGTTCGTCCGTCGCGGCAGCGCGCCGCAGACCGTCGAGCAGCCCAGGCCGGAAGGCAAATAAAGCGACGCAGCGGCGCGGAGACGCGGAGACGCGGTGATGGAGACTGGGCTCTCTTTCGCCGCGTCTCCGCGTCTCCGCGCCGTCTTTTACTCTTGCCTCTCGCTGAGAACAAATTATCATAAGACCTGCCCCCTCGGACTTTTGCCCCTATGTGTAATCAGCCAGTGCCTGCGTTGCTGAAACGACAGGCAGGGACGACGTTGTTCGTAGGTCATGCAGAATCGCTGACCAGGCTTACAGCCGTTTTCTATTGCGTCTGCCATGTAGCGCAATCTGTTAGATTGCGCGAGCCAACGCGCAATCTAACAGATTGCGCTACACCCGATTGAAAACTGCTCTGGTGCGTCGTGCGGCTGTTTGTCGAACCAGGGGTATTATGAAAAAGGTTGTTGCTCTATCGCTCGCGCTTGCTTGCGTCACGCTTCTCTTTGCGCCGTCAAGGCGCGTCCTTTCGCAATCAACTAAAACGAACCCGCTCTACGTGCCGGGACAACTTCTCGTCAAGCTCAAGGCCGGTATCACGGGCACAGGCGAGGTGCCGGGATTGATCGGACGCGCGCAAGGTGACATCGAGCCGCTGATGAAATCCGCGGGCGGCGATTTGCTGCTCGTCAACCTCGAAGGCGAATCGGTTGAAGAGGCCGCCGCGAGATTGGCGCAAGACGCGGGCGTCGAATACGCCGAGCCGAATTATCTATGGCACGAAGCGGCGATTCCCAACGACGCGCTCTTCTATCAGCAGTGGGCTTTGATGAACAACGGCAGTTTTCTCGCCGGCAAGCCCGGCGCTGACATCGGCGCGACGGCGGCCTGGGACATCACCACCGGCAGTGACAGCCTGGTGGTCGCGATTATAGATGCGGGCGTTGATCTGGCGCATCCAGACCTTGCGCCGAACGCCTGGACGAACTCGCGCGAAGTTCCCAACAACGGCATTGACGACGACGGCAATGGCTATGTGGACGACGTGCATGGTTGGAACTATGTGACCAAAAGCCCGAATGTGTATGACCAGGCGAGTAATGATTGGCACGGCACGCACGTCGCCGGCGCGGTTGGCGCGGCGGGCAATAATCAGACTGGCGTGAGCGGCGTCGCCTGGCACGTCAAGCTGATGGCGCTCAAGTTCCTCGGCGCGCAGACCGGCAGCACTGCCGACGCGGTCAAGGCGATCAATTACGTTCTCGATCAGAAGCAGCGCGGCGTCAACGTTCGCGTCATCAACGCCAGTTGGGCCGGAACCAGCGAATCGCAATCGCTCAAGAACGCCATCATCGATGCGGGCAATAAGGGCGTTCTGTTTGTCTGCGCGGCCGGCAATGGCGAAAACGGCAACGACGGCAGCGACCTGGATGAAAGCCCGCTCTACCCCGCGGCCTGGAGCGCCGATGTGCCGATGATGATCGCGGTAGCGGCGGCGGATTACAACGACCGCCTGGCGTCATTCTCTTACTACAGCGCGACTCGCGCGCAGGTCGCCGCGCCGGGCGTTAACACCATGAGCACGATGCCTGAAGGCGGTTACGGATTTGGCGTCGGGACTTCGATGGCATCGCCGATTGTCGCGGGCGTCGCCGCGCTGTTGTTCGCGCATGAGCCGAGTTTGACTGCGGCACAGGCGCGCAATCGCATCGTCAAAACCGCGGACCCACAGCCGACGCTCGTCGGGCGCGTCAGTAGCTCTGGGCGCGTCAGCGCGTACAACGCGCTGACCAACAGCGTCCCGCACGCGCCTTCGCGCCCGGCCATCGGTTCGGTCTGGGTGACCAAGAAGCTGGCCGGGGTTGATGGCATCGGCTTTGGCATGGGCGGCGCGGTCATCGAAGTCAACGGCGTGGCGCTGGCCAAGTCACGAGTCAGCACAGACGTGACGCTCGCCGATGGCTCGTCAGCCGAGTTGTCGGCCAAGCTCGGCAAGCCGGGAATCAACGAGACCTTCCCTTCGGGTGTATCGGTAACGGTGACGGTCTACAACCCTGCGACCGGCGAGCGTTCCGAGCCGTTCACCTTCAGGAGAAAATAAGCGGGCAGTCTGAGGAGTTTGCTTTACAGCGCGGCGCGCGGCGTTTAGACTCACAACGCCTGACGGTAACGCGCAGGCCTTTGCCACTCTAGCCGATCAGGAGAGCTGTGAAGATGGAGGCACCGCCGACCGCTGCTGATATGCTCATTCGCCTGTTGCGCGCTTCACTGTCGCCCGACGGCACGCCCTCGTTCAACCAGATTGTGCTTTACACGTCGTTCGGTGTCGTCCGCGGCCGCATCGGTTTCAGCTTTGCCCAGGAATTGAGTAATCAAGAGCAAACAGGCCCGCGACTCTCGGAAAGCTTGATTGAGCTGAACGCCGTGACGGTCGAGCATTTTTCTAATCATCTGGCCAGCGCCGCCTTTGACCGCCTTTACGTTCGCCTCGACGAAGTGAAAGGCTTCGCCTTCTCCCGCTAGAGCGGTTTGCAATCGGGTGTAGCGCAATCTGTTAGCGTGCGCATTGACTCGCGCAACCTAACCGCCTTGCGCTACATGGCAAACGCCAGCGACAACTGTTCTCGCCCGCCTCACTTCACTTTCATCACCACCAGCGTCAGGTCGTCGTACTGCGGCGTGTCGCCGCTCCAGTCGTGTACACGGTTGACGATCCGATCAGTCAGCTCTTGCGCGGAGAGGTGCGCTGAGTCGCCGGCAATCTCGCGCAAGCGCGCTTCGCCGAACTCTTCGCCCGCCGCGTTGAAGGCTTCGCTGAGGCCGTCGGTGTAGGCGATCAATATGTCGCCGCTCTGCAAGGCGATAGCTTCCTGCTCGTAACAGCAATCCTCAAACGCGCCAATGACCGGGCCGCCGCAGGTCAGCTCACTGATAGTGACGAGGCTCTGGTTGCCCCCGGCAGTATTCGCGGTCTGGTCAGACTTGCCGTTCCCCGCGACGCGACTGGCGGTGGCGCCGTGAGCCTTGGTAAAGGTCGCGGCGCGCACCAGCATCGGCGGGTTGTGGCCGGCGTTTACATAAGTCAACAGTTGCCGCGCCGGGTCGTACTGCGCATAAAAGAACGTCGCGTAGCTGGCCGCGTCTGTCGAAACGTGCAGTAGGTGGTTCATTGAAGCCACCAGCTCGGTCAGCCGCCCGTTGACCTGCGGGGCCTGGCTGCGCAGCGAAGCTTGCACGGTTGACATCAACAGCGCCGCCGAGATGCCTTTGCCGGCAACGTCGGCGACGGCGATGCCGACGCGGTCATCATCAAGCAACAGGAAGTCGTAATAATCGCCGCCGACGCCGCGCGCCGGGTGGCAGACGCCCGCAAGGTCGAGCGAGCCAAGTTCGGGCGGCGCGGCGGGAAAGAGCCGCCGCTGTACGGCTGTGGCGATCTCCAGCTCGTGGCGCAGCCGTTCTTCTTCGGCTACCGCTTGCACCAGCTCGGCGTTCTGAATGGCGAAAGCGGATTGAAAGGCGATGGCTAACAACAACTGACGGTCGTCGCTCGAATAGGGCAGGTCGCCGAGCCGCTTGCCGAGCGACAGCATGCCGAGCAACTCGTCTTTGGTAGCGATGGGGATCAGCAGCTCTGTGCCCATCTCGCGCAGCGCCTCGCGCTCGCGGCGGCGCGATTCGAGCGCCGCGACGTTGGTGGTGTCAAAGCCTTGCCCCCACGTGCGGTTGAGATCAACCCCCAGCGTCAACGCCGAGCCGCGCATCCGCAGCGCCGCGTAACCGTTGCCCGGCAGCACCAGCTGACGCTCGACGTCTACGGTGCGCGCGCCGTCTTCCTGCAAACGCGAGCGCAGCGCACAGCGGTAATCGCCGGTCGCTCGATCAATCAGAAAGGCGGTGACGTTTTCGACGTGCAGCGCGCCTTGAATCTTGTCGAGCGCCAGATCGATGACCTGGCGGACGTGCGTGACGCGGCGCATCTCTAATCCCAGGCCGCTCAACAGCTGCTGCGCGTCATAGGCTTCGCGAAAAAACTTGCGGTCAATGATCGGCAGCACGCGCTGGTTGACGATGGTGAGAATGCCGATAGCCAGCGCCGTCGCCAGCATCGTCGTGACGATGTCGGCACGCGGCCCGAAGCGGTCAATGTATTCCAGGCGCGCGCCCGTCAGCAGGAAGCTCAACACCAGAAAGACGACCAGCGCTTGAATGATGATGAAGCCGCGCGACACCAGCAGGTAACGCACGCCGCGCCGCAGGATGACGCGCACAGGGATCACTTTGTGGCGGATGATGGCGTAGGCGAACGACAGCGGGAATAGCGGGAAGCAGAAGATGGCGATGACCGCCGCCAGTTGCAAATGCTGGGGCGGCGGGCTCAACAGCACGGCGGTGATGACCACCAAAAATAACGGCAGAAAGCCCGCGATGCTGCCGGCGACGACGACGCGCATCTTGCGGCGCGACGTGCGCCCCGCGCCGCGATAGTTCCACATCAGCGATAGCAACCCGCCAGCGATGTAGAGCGTCATCACCGCGAAGCCGAGCCGCTCGAGTGCCGGATAGCTTTCGCGGAATTCGTAAAACTGGCGCGGCGCGAACGCCGCCAGCAGATTGAGGAACGCGAAATAAGCGAAGAAGGCGATCACGTGCGGCACGTAGAGCAGCCGTTCAAGCCGCGGGTGTTTGCGGATCAGCGCCGACGGCTCTGGAAAAATCTGGAAGAAATGCAAAAAGACCGGCGGCAAAAACAGCGACGCCAGATTGACGATCAGCATCACCAGCACCAGCCACATCGGGCGGCCGGCGAAGCTCGGCACGACGGCCAGCATCAGGCCGGGGAACATCCCGAACATCAGCGCCAGCAGCCGCGCCTGCTTGTAGTCCGGCTTGAGCAGGAAGACCACCAGACCTGTAAGCAGGAAGATGTTCGGGATGATGATCCGCAAAGCGACGCCGACAATCCAGGTGCGCGTCGGGATAGGTTGCGCCGCCAGCGTCAGGTCAGCCGTCCGCCCGGCGCGGCGGATTTTTACCGTGTACCCGGTCACCGGCTCGACGCGGCGAAAGGCTTCGGCGACGTCGAGGTCGGAAGCGACCGGCTGATTGTTAATGGCCAGGACTTCGTCGCCGGGCCGCAAGAGCGCCGCCGCTTCAGCCGAGGTCACGCGCCCAACAAGAATTTGCTCGCCGATAGGATAAGGGATCCAGCCGGGATCGCTTTGCCGGCTCAGCATCACCGTGCTCTGAATGAAGAGCGCGCCGCCATAGATCAACAGCAGGCTGAAAAAGGCGGCGGTCAAGATGAACTGGTATCGCTTCGTCATACGGGCTACTCAACGAGTCACTATAGCATAGCGCGCCGCGGGGCTCGAAATCCGACGCTGTCGTGACTTTTCATCCGTCGTCGCATGTCGTAAGGTAAATTTATACGGCGGGCGCTTGAGATTTGGAGGCTAACGAATGGCGAATCGCAGAGTCATTTTTATCTCGCGCCTGAAACCGGGCAGCGAGCAGCAGCTCACGCACGACCTGCCGGTCGAATTCCCGGCCCAGGCACTGGGGAGCATTGAAGGCATCAAAGAAGTGACCATCTGTCAGGGCAATGGCATGTTTGCCGCCATCATCGAATACGAAGGCGAGTTCGGGGAGATTTATAAGCAGTATCTCGGCTCGTCGCCCATCCAGGCGTTTCATTACAAGATTGCCAAGTTCTTCGAGAGCCCGCCGCAATCAACCGAGCCCGCCGAGTTGCCGCTGGTCGGCGATGTCTTCTACTGGGACGGCAAGGATTTTCACCGCGCAGAGGGCTGAGGCGTGATGCCGGATTCGGATAAGGGGAAATAAACACAGAGGCACGGAGACGTGGAGACACAGAGAAAACATGGAGAACACTCTCTGTGTCTCCACGTCTCCGTGCCTCTGTGTTTTTCTTCCAGACTTTTCAAAGGCCGTGCGCGTATGCTATTCTCGCCGCGCATTCCAATCAGTACCACTTCAAGTAGGAGGTCACGTTGATGGCCCATGCGGGAGTTGTGCTAAAACGCCGCCGCTTCGGCGAAACCTTCAGACGCGGCGCCTGGTGGGCGCAGCCATTGCTGGTTTTTCTTGTCCTTTCCGCCTTCATCGTCTACGCCACGTGGGCGGCTTTCCAGGGCAATCACTATGAGTATGGGCCTTACCTGTCGCCCTTCTACTCGCCGCTGCTGTTCGGCAATTCGGCGCATTCGTGGTTCGGCGCCAATCCCGGCTGGTGGCCGCGGGCGTTGCCGTTTTCGGCGGCGCTGTTGATCCTCTGGGCGCCGGGCGGCTTCCGTGTGACCTGTTATTACTATCGTGGCGCTTATTACAAAGCCTTCTGGGCCGACCCGCCGGCCTGCGCCGTCGGCGAGCCGCGCAACAGCTATCGCGGCGAGCGCCGCTTCCCGCTCATCATCCAGAACATTCACCGCTATTTCCTCTACCTGGCGTTGATCTTCCTGGTGATCCTGCTGCATGACGTCTATCTCGCCTTATGGTTCCGCGACCCGGCGACGGGCCGGCAAGTCTTCGGCATCGGCGTCGGCACGCTGGTGCTGGCCTTGAACGTCACCATGCTTGGCGGCTACACCCTGGGCTGTCACTCCTTTCGTCACCTGATCGGCGGTTATCTCGACCGCCTGTCGCGTGCGCCTGTGCGCAAGAAAGCCTATGACTGTTCAAGCTGTCTGAACCGCAAGCATCGGCTGTGGGCGTGGATGAGCCTGTTTACGGTGGCCTTCGCCGATATCTATGTGCGGCTCTGTTCGATGGGCGTCTGGACGGATTGGAGGATTCTTTAATGGCCGAGCACCAGAAGCACGAATATGACGTGCTGGTAATAGGCGCGGGCGGGGCCGGGCTGCGCGCGGCAATCGGAGCGGCGGCCTCTGGGGTGACGGTCGGCGTCGTCTGCAAGTCGCTACTCGGCAAAGCTCATACGGTGATGGCCGAAGGCGGCGTGGCGGCGGCGCTCGCCAATGTGGATGACCGCGACAACTGGCGCGTTCACTTCTCCGACACCATGCGCGGCGGTCAGTACGTCAACAACTGGCGCATGGCCGAACTCCATGCCCGCGAAGCGCCCGACCGCGTGCGCGAGCTTGAAGCCTGGGGCGCGCTCTTTGACCGCACCAAAGACGGGCGCATCCTGCAACGCAACTTCGGCGGCCATAAGTACCCACGCCTGGCGCACGTCGGCGACCGCACCGGCCTTGAGATGATCCGCACGCTTCAGGATCACGGCATCCATCAAGGCATAGACTTTCACATGGAATGCACGATGCTCACCTTGCTCAAGGATGGCGAGCGGGTCGTCGGCGCGTTCGGGTATGACCGCGAGAAGGGCCGCTTCCGCTTGTTTCACGCGAAAGCCATCGTGCTGGCGACCGGCGGCATCGGTCGCGCCTTCAAGATCAACAGCAATAGCTGGGAATACACCGGCGACGGACACTCGCTGGCTTACCATGCCGGCGCCGAATTGATGGACATGGAATTCGTGCAGTTCCACCCGACAGGCATGGTGTGGCCGCCGAGCGTGCGCGGCATCCTGGTCACCGAAGGCGTGCGCGGCGAAGGCGGCATCCTGCTCAACAGCATGAATCGCCGCTTCATGTTCGACGACATTCCTGAAAACTATCGCGCACAGACCGCCGACACCGAAGAAGAAGGCTGGCGCTACACGCAGGGCGACAAGAACGCGCGGCGTCCGCCTGAGCTGTTGACCCGCGATCACGTGGCGCGCTGCATCGTCCGCGAAGTCAAAGAGGGACGCGGCAGCCCGCACGGCGGCGTCTATCTCGATATTCGCTGGATCAAAGAACGGCTGCCGCATGCCGCCGAGCATATCAAGAAGAAGCTGCCGAGCATGTATCACCAGTTCAAGCAACTGGCCGACATTGACATCACCGAGCAGCCGATGGAAGTCGGCCCGACGACGCACTACATGATGGGCGGCGTGCGCGTGGACGGCGACACGCAGATGTCAACGGTGCCGGGGTTGTTTGCCGCAGGCGAGTGCGCTGCCGGGTTGCACGGCGCGAACCGTTTGGGCGGCAATTCGCTCTCAGACCTGCTGGTCTTCGGCAAGCGCGCCGGCGAGCATGCCGCGAGCTATGCCAAAGAGAATGCCGCGGGCGCTATCCCGAACGATCAAGTCGAAGCCGTCGCGCGGCGGGCGCTGGCGCCGTTTGAGCGCGCTGCTACCACAGGCGAAGGGCCTTACCAGATTCAGCACGAGTTGCAGGAGATGATGCAAGACCTCGTCGGCATCGTGCGCCGCGAAGACGAAATGCTGCGGGCGCTCGATGGCATCGGCACGCTCAAACAGCGCGCCGAAGCGGTCGGCGCTACGGGTAATCGAGAATACAATCCCGGCTGGCACACGGCGCTCGACCTGGAGAGTTTGCTAACCGTCTCGGAAGCCATCACGCGCGCCGCCATCGAGCGCAAGGAGAGCCGTGGGGCGCAGTTCCGCGACGATTATCCCGGCAAAGACGAGGAGTTCGGCAAGCTCAATATCATCATCCAAAAGGGCGCCGACGGCGAGATGCAGGTCATCAGACGCACGACCCCGGAGATGCCCGCGGAGCTTAAACAGATCATCGAGGAGATGAAGTAATGCCGACTGCGACCTTCAAAATCTGGCGCGGCGACGCCACCAGTGGCGAGTTCAAAGAGTACACCACGGAAGTGGCGACCGGCATGGTGGTGCTCGACGCGGTTTTGCAAATTCAGGCCGAGTCGGCCAACGACCTGGCGGCGCGCTGGAACTGCAAGGCCGGCAAGTGCGGCTCATGCTCGGCAGAAGTCAACGGCATGCCGCGCTTGATGTGCATGACGCGGATGAGCCAGTTGCCGGTTGATGAGCCGATCACCGTCGAGCCGATGCGCGCCTTCCCGCCGCTCAAAGACCTGGTGACGGACGTGACCTGGAATTACCGCGTCAAGCAGAAGATCAAGAAGTTCAAGCCGCGCAAGCCCGATGCCGAGGACGGCACATGGCGCATGGCGCAATCCGACGCCGACCGTGTGCAGGAATTTCGCAAGTGTATTGAATGTTACTTATGTCAGGATGTCTGTCACGTGCTGCGCGACCACCACAAGCACGAAGAGTTCATCGGGCCGCGCTTTCTGGTCTACGTCGCGGCGCTGGAGATGCATCCGCTCGATACCGAAGACCGCACCGAAGAGTTGCGGCAGGCCAACGGCATCGGCTACTGCAACATCACCAAGTGTTGCACGACGGTCTGCCCCGAAAGCATCACGATCACCGACAACGCCATCATCCCGCTCAAAGAGCGCGTCGTTGATCAGTTTTATGATCCGCTGAGGCGGCTCTTCCGCATCTTCAAGCCGCGCTCGTAGGTGTGCTACCGGCAGGGAGTGGAGGAAGTATGTTCGAGCTCAAAACCATCTCACGTGAAGCCATTCCCCATTCGCTTGAAAAGGCCGAGCGTTACCGGCTGTTGAACGAGCCGGCAGAAGCCGAGAGCATCTGTCTGGACATCTTGAGAGTCGAGCCGGAGAATCAGCAAGCATTAGTTATGCTGTTGCTGGCGCTCACCGACCAGTTCGGCAGCCGCATGGCCGAAAGCCGCCCGCGTGAGCTGCTCAGCCGCTTAGAAGGCGAATACCAACGCGCCTACTATGCCGGGATCATCTCGGAGCGCAAGGCGCGGGCGCAACTGCATCGCGGCCTGCGCGGAGCCGAGTACGCGGCTTACGACGGGCTGCGCGAAGCGATGAGCTGGTACGAAAAAGCCGAAGCCCTGCGCCCGCCGGGAAATGATGACGCGGCGCTACGCTGGAACGCCTGCGCGCGCACGATCATGGATCACCGCCTCGTAGCGAAGACCGAAGACGACTTCCGCCCGCTGCTGGAGTAAGTTAAGTACAGATTGTTTTCTCAAAGCTCATCAGGCATAACTCCGTCCGTGATCGCATCGCTTTGCCTATTGACACCGAGGGACGCCGTAGCTAAAACTATTGCGCCACATGGCAATCTATCGAGCCGCCGAGCGGTTCCGACTGCTGGCTAAAATAAAAGACACTACACCTCTGACGCCAGCCTTGAAGTGCGGAATCAGCTTACGGCCAGCGCCGCTTTGGACTTCCCCGCGACCGTTGACAAGGCGCGGCGTGGTAGCTAAAACTACCGTCGTCACTCCTTCAGGATCGGGATTCCACGCGTTCAGTACCTCACGCGTGAATAGGTCATCAAGCAACAGGCTTAGCGCCACAGGGACCGCAAGATCGCCATGAAGACGAGCGCGCCGAACAACACTGCGCCGCCGTCGCCGGATGAGTCAGGCGTCGCCGCCGACTTGTCGCCGCTCACGCCGAGTATATCGCTGCCTGCGCGATTGGCGTTCTGGCAGATGGGGGGTTCGCCCGGATCGCAGAAGCAGCCGATACAGCCGCAGTTGCATTCCTCACCGGACGGTACAGTATGTCCTGCTAGTACGACGGACTGGAATGGTTGGGTTGAACGTGAGTTGTCTGGAACTGCCGGCATTAACAACACCAGCAATACGACCGCACAAAGACAAAGCGGAAATCTCAATCGTCTCATTGCTGCTTCTCCTTTGGAAAATGTGGGTGTAACGCGCCAGACGGCTTTACTCAGCGCCACAGGAAGCGATTCAACGCCATGAAGACGAGCGCGCCGAACAACACTGCGCCGCCGTCGCCGGATGAGTCAGGCGTCGCCGCCGACTTGTCGCCGCTCACGCTGAGTGTATCGCTGCCTGCGCGATTGGCGTTCTGGCAGATGGGGGGGTCGCCCGGATCGCAGAAGCAGCCGATACAGCCGCAGTTGCATTCCTCGCCGCTTGGTCTGGTATGTCCCGCGAGTACGCTGCCTGAGAGACAAAGAATCATCACCGACATTGCAAGGCCCCTTCTTACTTTCCTCAGCATTTCGAACTCCTTTCAAGATGAGCTATTGGCCAGGCGCATGATCGCAATGGCCGAGGTTGCCTATTCCCAAAGACGCGACGAAGAACTTCAGGTATTAGGCCAGCTATTAGAATCAACCAAGCGATATGAGTTCATTGGGGCTTACTATCGTGGACTCGCTGCGTTCAAATCGGGAGGTGGCGACTTAAGCTACACGCAGCGGTTGTTCGAGCAGGCGTCGGAATTTGCCCCAGCACAATATCGAGCTAGAGCCATTCTGGCGCTCGGCGCTGTAGGATGGTATCGCGGCGACATAAATGCACAGCTTCAGCATTGCCTAAGCGCATTGCGAATCGAGCAAGCCGATTATTACACTCGAATTGAAGCCCGCCGCCATGTCGCACTGATTCACTCCCTTGAAGGCGATCACCACCGCGCCGTCGAACAACTGGAAGCCCTCTACCCGATTACCCGGCATTTCGCGCGCGTGAATCCGCGCCTGTACTTCGATCTTCTCAACAGCCTTGCCGTCGAGTATGTGGAGTGTGGAAGAATTCAAGACGCGGAAGCGGCAATCCGCCCTGTTCTCATTTCACCGCTGGCTCAGTCAATCAAAGAATACAAGGAAACTGCCGCAGAGATCGCCGAGCAGCAAAGCTCGAAAGCCATCATTGTTGTCGCACTACCAGCAGACGCGCCGGACGAGTCGGAGGAACGTCCGCGCCCGCTGACCTTAAGTGAACCACTCACCCCGGCCCGGCTGCCGCTCGCGCCGCCGTCACCGATGCCGGCCCGTCTTTTAACCTGCGCGCCGATTCATGGCCCGCCCTTCCGCACCTGAATTGGTTCTCTCAAATACCCAGATAAATATCTGCGAGTGAGCCGCCACTTGTGATGACGGCCCACTTTGCCCAACTGCGCACACGGGCGTATCAGGATTGGTGTGTCTCGCTACGCCCGCGCTGCGGAAAGGACGGCTACATGACTACATCAAATGATGATTCGACGCAAGAGCGTGTCATCTTCAATGATGACGAACGCCCCCTGCTCATCCGCGACATCCTCAATGCCGAGTCGCCCGCCGAGCGGCGCGAATGGCTCGCCGTCATGCTGATCCAGTTGCGCGAGCACCTCGGCCAACACGGCGAAGGCTGGCCGCAAGTCTCGCGCGAACTCCACCGCTTGCTCGAAGAGACTTTCAAGGGCTCGGAGACCTATCACTTGGCGCTGGAGCTCTACGAGCGACGCTTCTCGCTGACCGGCGGCGGCGATCCGGCGGAAGTCTTGCGGCTGTTTCTAGACCAACAGTTGAGCCCGAAGGACACCGCCGAGGAATGGCCATTGGCGGTGGTGGCGCAGCCGGCGGCGCGGTTTTCGCCCGAACAGTACCGCAAGCGGCTGGAGGTCGCTAGCGCCGCCATCATTGGGACTGATCCGCGGCGCATCGATGGCATGCACGGCTGTCTCAAGGCCGACGAAGCGACGCTGGCGCGCGTTGTCAACATCCTCGAAGAAACGTAAGCTAAAGTGAAACTCGACCCAATTAAATCGCAATGGCCTACCAGTTCAGCAGATGCGTGAACCGTCATGACAGAAACGATGCGAGCTGCACGGCCCGCGCTCCGCTGAACTGGTTATGAGGCCCACTCGCAGAGTCCATCAGCAATCAGGACACGGGTGAGCAGAATCATAAGGAATGAGGTAAATAGAAATGTCCCATCCTTCGCTTATCGATCAGAAGTTTTGGTGTCCATTCTGCAAAAAATATGTCCAGCTACTCAAAGTTTGCAATGCTGCCAAGCTTGTCGGTGCGCATAGCAGAACAGTTTATCGCTACATCGATGAGGGTTTAGTATATGCTGTCAAAATTGCCGGCAAAACATATCGGGTATGTAGAGACTGCTTGTTTAGACAGAATACTTAGTGGATGGCGCAGATGCCCTCTTGAGAACACTGTGACAAATGTGACGTTTTGCATTGACATGAGTTTTACCTGAAAATATATTGGCTAACAAAATCCCGAGAGAAGGAGAGGGGCTATATGCGATCAGGATTTGTCTTCTTGCTTGTCACATTGGTGGTGATGATTGTCTGCGCTCCCGCTGCCATGAGACAAATCAGCAGCCCTAAAGCCAGCCCGCGGGACGAGGCGGTTGTGAGGCGGGCTTACATGATTCTCTCAACGCTCAATAGGCTGGATCGATCTGAGGCCACCTACGCGCGCACCAAATCCCTAGATGAGATGATGAGATCAGACTTCATCTCTTTCCGTCTGAAACCGCTTAGAAGCGGGCCGATTGGCGAAATCCTGAACGAACAACTCTACAAACTCGTGACACCCCGGGGCGGCGCTGTTTTGCAGGTAGCACGCGTGACGTACCACCACAACGACGATCCTGTGAAGTTTGTCTCCTACAATGCGTTTTGGAAGGATGAACCCCAACCACCGTCCGACACCAGGACTGTTTACGAAATATTGGGTAGTACAATCAACGCCGCCAGCTACGACCGCTACCTGTCATACGAAGTAACGGTGATGAATGGTGGCAGGGTGCGAGCCTATCAAGCGATGGCGCTATTCGCCGAATCGCTTGAGGAAGGAATGACGGGCCGTATGAATTTAATTGACGGCATAATTGAAGGCTACTCATTGGGGCTTGCGCTGGCCGAAGACGGTCTACCGCTGCACGTACCGTTCTCGAAGTTCGTAGAGACCCAACAGTATCGTGATCTCGTTGATAAAGCGAAGCGCGGGCAGTCACTTAATAACCCTCAGCTAAAGGAGCTTGTTCGCTCCGTGAGTTTTTCACGTTCGGCGAACCCTGCCTCGCCTCAAGCTTACCGAGAGTCTATGACTGCGGTGAGTTAATACGGCCACTTCCAGTCGCGTATTTCCGGCATGTCATCGCCATACTTCTCAATGTACTGCTGATGATTGAATAGCTTGTCGCGCATGGCCTGTTTGACGTAAGCGGCGCGCGCGCCCAGCTTCTCGACACGGTCAATCACGTCATTGACCAGATGGAAGCGATCCAGGTCGTTCAGCACCGTCATATCAAAAGGCGTCGTCGTCGTGCCTTCCTCTTTGTAGCCGCGCACGTGCAGGTTGGCATGGTTTGTCCGCCGATAAGTCAGCCGGTGAATCAGCCACGGATAACCATGAAAAGCGAAGATGATCGGCTTGTCGCGTGTGAAGAGCGAATCGAAATCCTTGTCCGATAGTCCGTGCGGATGCTCGCTCGATGGTTGCAGCGTCATCAGGTCAACGACGTTGACGACGCGAATCTTCAGGTCGGCGAAATGCTGGCGCAGGATGTCTACGGCGGCCAGCGTTTCAAGCGTCGGCACGTCGCCGCAACAGGCCATGACAACGTCCGGCTCGACGCCTTCGTCGGTGCTCGCCCACTCCCAGATGCCAATGCCCGTAGCGCAATGGCGCGCCGCGGCTTCGATGTCGAGCCACTGCGGCGCGGGCTGTTTGCCGGCGACGATGACGTTGACATAGTGACGGCTGCGCAAGCAATGATCGGTCACCGACAGCAACGTGTTGGCGTCGGGCGGCAGGTAGACGCGAACGATCTCGGCCTTCTTGTTGACGACGTGATCGATGAAGCCGGGGTCTTGATGGCTGAAGCCGTTGTGGTCTTGCCGCCAGACGTGCGACGACAGCAGATAGTTGAGCGAGGCGATGGGACGACGCCAGGGAATATCACGCGTCGTCTTGAGCCACTTGGCATGTTGATTGAACATCGAGTCAATGATGTGAATGAATGCTTCATAGCACGAAAACAGCCCGTGCCTGCCGGTCAGCAAGTAACCTTCGAGCCAGCCCTGGCACATCTGCTCGCTCAAGACTTCCATGACGCGGCCATCGCGTGACAGGTGGTCGTCGGTCGGCAGAATCGTATCCATAAAAACGCGGTCGGTCACTTCCAGAATTGCGCCGAGACGATTGCTGACGGTTTCGTCTGGCCCCATGACGCGAAAGTTGCGGCTCGCCATGTTGAGCTTCATCACGTCGCGCAGGAATTGGCCCATTACGCCGGTCGCTCCCAGCTCAACCGCGCCGGGCTTTTTGAGCTCAACCGCATAATCGCGATAATCCGGCAGCTTCAAATCAACCAGCAGCAAGCCGCCATTGGCATGCGGGTTGGCGCCCATGCGGCGATTGCCCGCAGGCGCAAGCTCGCGCAGCTCTGCGCGTAGCGCGCCGGTTTCGTCAAACAAGGCTTCGGGCTGATAACTCCGCATCCACTCTTCGAGCTGGCGCAGGTGTTCGGGCTTGTTGGCGATGTCGGCCAATGGAACCTGGTGCGAGCGGAAGCTGCCTTCGGTCGGCTTGCCGTCCACCGTCTTCGGTCCCGTCCAGCCTTTGGGCGTGCGCAGGACGATCATCGGCCATTGCGGGCGCTGCTTGAAGCCGTCGCGCCGAGCGTCTTCTTGAATGGCTCTGATCTCGTCGAGCGCCTTATCCATCGTCGCCGCCATCAACTGGTGCATCGCTGCCGGGTCGTCGCCTTCGACAAAGTAAGGCGTGTGGCCATTGCCGATCATCAAGCTGCGTAGCTCGTCTTCGCTCATCCGCGCAAACAGTGTCGGGTTGGCGATCTTGTAGCCGTTCAGGTGAAGGATGGGCAGCACCGCGCCGTCGCGCGCCGGGTTGAGAAACTTGTTCGAGTGCCAGCTTGCGGCGAGCGCGCCGGTTTCGGCCTCGCCATCGCCGATGACGCAGGCGGCCAGCAGGTCCGGGTTGTCGAGCACCGCGCCGTAGGCATGCACCAGGGCGTATCCTAATTCGCCGCCTTCGTGAATCGAGCCGGGCGTCTCAGGAGCGACATGACTGGGGATGCCGCCGGGAAACGAGAACTGCTTGAATAGCTTTTTCATCCCTTCCGCGTCCTGCGAGATGCTCGGATAAAACTCGCTGTAGCTGCCTTCGAGGTAGGTGTTGGCAACCAGGCCGGGTCCGCCGTGGCCGGGGCCTGTAATGTAAATGACGTTCAAGCCTCGCGCTTTGATGACGCGATTCAGATGCACGTAGATGAAGTTGAGCCCCGGCGTTGTCCCCCAGTGGCCGAGCAGGCGCGGCTTGACATGCTCAACGCGCAACGGCTCGCGCAGCAGCGGGTTGTCATAGAGGTAGATTTGCCCGACCGATAGATAATTGGCGGCGTGCCAGTAGGCGGTCATGGCATGCACTTCGTCATCGGTCAGCGGCCTGGCTTGTTTCGAGTTAAGGGCAGTCATAGATGATGGCTTCCTCCTTGAATATGTCCTCACACATTTCTACACGCTGGCGACGGCGGTGCGCAAACGGCGGCGCGCGGCATCGGCGCGCAAGTTTTCTGCGCCACAAAGCCTGTGTTAGCATTCCTGCCGGAATCAATGACGCCTCATCTTGCGGACACCCGAAAACACAGGCTTGCGCCGCTGCTGGTGACGCTGCTCGCCATTGGACTGAGCCTGGCTGCGGTCGTGCCGTTTTTTTTTATGGGGCAGACCGAAGCGGGCACGGCTTCGGGTCTGAGAATGCCGACGACGCACGACATGTTTTTGCACTTCGATCAGATGCGGTCGTTTTACGGGGGACTGGCGAGCGGCGAAATCTATCCGCGATGGGAGGCCGAGACGAATCGCGGCTTTGGCGCGGCGACGCCGAGCTTCTACCCGCCGGGCGTCTACTACCTGACGGCGGCCTGCTTCGCCTTGACGCGGGACTGGACGGCG